>NZ_CP066120.1:0-43270 GCF_016576965.1 Acinetobacter bereziniae
GCTTTCTACCAATAACGTGTCGCCTTGGTTTGCTTCTGTGAGCAACCTGTTTAGTTCAGGACGATCCAACTTCGTCCCTGAGAAATTCTCAATATAGGTAACCGATTCACCTAACTCGAGCCTTTGGTTTAAGTCATCTAATTGGTTTAGTGCTCTCTGTGCATCTTGATCTTTGGTTGAAGCTCTTAAGTAGATTCTAGTCGTCATGGTTTATCATTTGAGATTATTGAATATACTACAATGATACAGCTATCATTTAATCAACATAACAACTCTAATGATATTTCGTTGTAACTAACTGTTTCCTTATCATTCGGGTATACTCTTTTGATAAAAAAAGCATGACTAAAAGCCATGCCTTGGGATTCGTATAACGTGTATTATGTTAATTTTAGGAAAAGTGAAAAATAATCTACAATAGAATCTACGAAAAATTGGCCATCAATTATGCCTGATTTCTCCAGTGGAAATAATTGGATTGTGAGATCCCCCACTCAAAATCATAAATTAGAAAGAATTGAAGCATTTCTTTCCAATTATGCTTATAAACCTCACCGACATGATACTTATGCTATTGGCAGGACTCTTTCCGGAGTTCAAAACTTTCATTACAAAGGTACATTGCAACATAGCTTGCCAGGCATGACTATGGTTCTACACCCGGATGAAAAGCATGATGGTGAATCAGGAACATTAGATGGCTATCGCTATAGAATGATTTACATCGAACCAGCGATGATCCAAACCATTTTAAAGGGTAAACCTTTGCCTTTTATCAGACATGGCTTAAGTAATGATATTCGCCTGTTTAGGGCAATGGATAGCTTTCTAAATAATATAAATAATTATATGGATACCCTAGAAGAGGAAGATGCTCTATTTGATTTGGCAACTACACTGTGTGAAATTTCAGATACTTCATCTAACCAAAACAAAAAATTTGACTACAAGGCAGCAGAGAGAGCGCGTGAGTGTATTTTGGCGTATCCACATGAAAACTTAAGTTTGTCAGATTTAGAGAAACATGCTGATCGTGACCGCTGGAGCCTTTCTCGTGATTTCCGATTATTATTTGGAACTAGCCCACACCGTTATATGATCATGCGTCGCTTAGAAACAGTTAAGTTCTACCTTGCTCAAGGGGAGTCTATTGTTAATGCTGCTTTAAATGCAGGCTTTTTTGATCAGAGTCATATGACCAGACATTTTATAAAAACATTTGGTTTAACTCCCACTCAATGGAAAATGATAAATATTAAAAGATAGCCGTTCGATTTGAACGGCTAATTTGTCCTACAGCAGATTTATTCCATTAAGAAAATCTTTGAACATAAAAAGCCCTGATAAAATCAAGAGTATACCCATCAGCTTATTTAGCCGATTAAACCAGATAGGATTAGCAATTTTGTTGCCTAATACTTTTCCAACCAGAGCATAGGTGAATGGTGCGCCAACAGCACCAAGTGAAATCAGTAAAGAAACAATCAAGATCATGATTCCTGTGATTTTGGCTGCAGGGTACATAATTGTCGTAACAGGTAGAGTGACGAGAATGGCTTTTGGATTTAATAACTGAATAAATAAGCCATTTAAGAATGTTAGATGGCTTTCTTGCTGTTGAGTTGTTTCTACATTCGCCCTAATCATTTTTATAGCCAAGTAGAATGTATAAATTGCACCCGCTAAAGCAATATAATGAATCAATCCATGTGGAATAACAGCTTCACCTATATAGCCAAACAATACGAATAAGATCAACATGGCGAAACCAATGCCTAGGTAAAATCCTATAGTCTTTTTTAATTGACCTGTAAGGCCAGAATTTAGCCCCATAAAATTTACAGGGCCTGGGCTATACATAACGCTTAATGTATAAAGAAATATTTCCACAGAGTTCACTCAATTAGATAGCAATAAACATCAAAGAGAGAACGGTATCGAGTTATAGGCCTTAAAGATTGTACGTTTGTGCTGAACTAATTAAAAATTTCTATTTAACATAATAGAGCTTATACGAAATGCCTTTTAAAATATCCTTGTTTTTCATATATTTAAAAATTTTCCATCCCCCTAAAAAACCACAAAAAACCGACTGGGAAACAAGTCGGTTTCTTTTTAAGCAAAACTGTAACTTTTAGCCAATAAAATTGATCAAAAAACACTCATTTTTGCGTTTTTTCCTGATTTATCAAGGTTCACAATTCAGAAATAATCCCCAATTTCTGCGGACAACTCTTGGGATAAAATAAGCCAGCTTTGTAAGCGAAAACTTACATGGATTTAAGGATTTTGCGGATTGGTAATCCAAAGCATTAGCCCTATGATGAATACATAAGGAAACTGGATGTTTCCAGACAACAAGAATAAGAAAATTGCGCAAGGAATGGGCAGCACGAGATCAGTAAGACGAGCAACCCGATATGAAAAAGCCCGACAGGATGTCGGGCTTTTTTATTACACGAGGTATTAAAGAATATCTTGTTCCTTTAAATGCGATATCGCAGCAAGAATATATGATGAGTTAAAGGTTACATCTGTATATGTTGATGGAGACCGACTTCCTGTTTCTTTGAAAACTTTATAAAAATTATCAACTTCATCTACACTTAATGGGCGAATATTGTCTTTATTATTATGAACAAATAGCTTTCCATCTTCGCTAAAGATACGAAATTTTGACTTTCTTGATTCAGTTTCTAAATCAATTGGTGTAGAAAAAGACTTAACTAAAGTTTCATATAAATTAATATTCATATCTCTTAATTCTTTGTTTTCAATCGTATATTTTTTTTCTAGGGTCTCAAGACTTAATAAAATTGCTTCTCTAGCTAGAAATGATTTAGTTCGTTGGGTCTTTTTCGCTATTTCATCTAACCGCTTATCTAGTTCTACTGGTAATCTAAGCATTAGCATTTCAATAACCACAATCTAAATGTATATCAATTAGTGTATATCATTAGAATTGACTTTGCAATGCCTGTTTTTTAGAGAGTTATTCAATAAAAAAACTCCTATTTAGGAGTTACAGAAGTTGTTATTCCAAAGTAGAAATGTCCTATCTTAAAACCAAATAGAAATGTCCTATACAGACATTTCCAAGTCAAGCACAGGATTCAGATTTCGTTGTTGAATTGCTGTTTTCTGTGCACGTCTTCTTGGCATAGATTGAGAACGATTGCGTTTGTATTGCTGTTCCAATTCTTCATGCTGTTGTTGAATATGATTGAGAACAGCACCTAAACGTTTATTCTCAACAATCTCTCGCTGGTTAAGCTGACTTAATTTATCGAAGATGCTGTAATTGATTTTTCTTCCCTGATATTCAATCGCGACTGTACCATCCGGGTATTCTAGGAACTCAAGATACTTACCAATCAATCTTTGGTTTTCTTCCGTGTTTTCCAGGAGATATACGCATTTATCATAAGTAATCGTCAGGCTATTCGTGACTCTGCGGGGTTCACGCCAAGTAAAAACATCATCTAACTCCTCAGCAGTTTCAGTAACAGTCCGGTGTAAATCCTTGGGATTAAAAGCCATCTTGGCGAACTTCTGATTGAACTGCTCAATGAAGCAGGGTAGCCAGGCATTCGCTTGCTCAATCGAACAGATGCCTTCCAGGCGCATTTCTTTGATCAGACGGTCCTGAAGCGTTCTATTGGCCCGTTCTACACGGCCTTTGGCCTGTGGTGAATTAGCGAAGATAATATCGATATTCAGGGTGCTGAGTACGCGCCCAAACTGGGTAATCTTGGTGTCTTTCTTACTGCTTTGATTCACCCTGAAGACTGAATGTTTATCGCTGTAAAATGCCAACGGCTTACCATGCTGCTCAATATACAAACGTGTTGAAATCATATAGTCAAAGGCTGATTCTGATTCACAGAAGCGTAAATGCTGCAATTTTCCTGTGGCATCATCGATAAATACCAGCAGACAGCATTTAGGGGCTCGACCTTCAAACCAGTCATGGTGTGAGCCATCGATTTGGATCAGTTCACCATAACAGTCCCGGTTATAACGAGGCTGATACGGGCGTTTCAGACGCTTGGCGCGAGGAATCCATAAATCGGCTGCAATCATCCAGGAACGCAGTGTTTCCACTGAAATATCAAAGCCATGAACGGTGGTGAGCTTTTCATGCGCTAAAGTGGGTCCGAAACCATGCAGTTGATCCGAAACAATATTGAGGCACTTGAGTCTGAGCTCTTCAGGAAGCCTGGAATTGCTGATTTGGCCACGTGCAGCATGTGCTAATGCAGCTGGGCCTTGAGCTTTGTATTTTTGCAATAAACGTCTGATCTGACGTTCTGAAATATGAAGTAGCTGAGCAGCTTGGGACTGGGTTATGCGTTGATCACAGATTTCTTGCAAGACCGACAATCGTTTAAGTTCTTTATCCGACATAGACACCAACATATCAAACCGTCCGCTAAGAAAATTGCAAAAGTGCATATTCTAAAAGCGGACATTTTTACTTTGGAGAAACCGGACATTTCTATTTTGGAATTACAGAAGTCTTTCGTATAAGAAATTTTATGTTAAATGATTGTTAGAAATGCCCCTTGATCGAGGCATTTTCTATAAAGAATACTAAAAACTAATTAAAGCCAACCAAGTTTCAAAACAAGGCAGTTCTCAGCAATCATATTTTTAAATTATATAACTCCCAACTGAGCTTTTGCTCCAACGATAAGGCTTTCATTTTGAGTTTCTAAGGCAAATAAACCATACATCAAAGGAGAGGCCGCTGCTCTTTCTAAAGTCTGTTCATATAGTTTATTCCAAACTTTACCCCCTAGTTTTTCATACTCGATGATTAGAGTTTTGAGGCTTTCTTCTCCAAACAAAGTTACATGCCCAGCAAAATCAATCGCTGGGTCATCTATATGGGCTGTTGACCAATCAATAACGCCTGAAACAGCTCCATCCTTTGAAGCTAGTACATGCCCAGCATATAAATCGCCATGTATAAATTGGGTGAAATCTGCCCATAGAACATCATTATCCAACCATTTTCTGTAGCGGGTTTCCAATTGCTCACTTATACCAATTTCAGATTTTACTAACTGCAAATTGTTTGCTATTTCAGGTCTTAAATCTGAAGGTTTCATAATTTTCAAATCATTTTCCCGAACTTCTTTTTCAGGAATACTATGGATTTCAAATAAGGTTTTTGCCAAAGATGTTATGTATTTCGGGCTATCTTTGTCCATATTCCAAATTATTTCATAGGTTTCAGCATCCAAATTTAAAACAGGATTATCTTTAAGTATGGGATAAGCCACTAATTCTGTAGATGAAATTCTCCAATCAGGAACCTCTACAGAAAGATGTTTTTTTACCAATTCTAAAATGCGTTTTTCTTTCTTGATTTGTTCCCTCATGCCATCACGACGAGGAATACGCAGCAACCATTGTTGCCCCTTTGTATCAAGAGCAAAAACGACCTTAAAATCAATGCCCATTTCATTGAAATTCATTTTGTCCGTAAGCAACAAGCCGTGTGCTTCAGCAAGTGATTGAATATCTTGAATTGTCATTTTTAATTTCCTTTAAAGAGTTCAATAATTAATGTTCGGATTAGATTGGCTATCATTAACAATCTCTCTCAAAAGTCTTGATGATTTTGTGGTCTTTGATCTCGTAGATAATGTCAGCAATATTATCGACCAATTGCTTGTCATGAGATACGAAGATAATAGTTCCTGCATAGGACTTCATCATTGTTTCTAATGCGGCAATACTTTTTAGGTCAAGATAGTTTCCTGGTTCATCCATAAGCAAAATATTATATTTTCCTAAAAGCATTTTGGATAAAAGCAGTTTGATGATTTCACCTCCCGATAAGTCGGATAAGTTTTTTTGAATATCATTCGCTCCGATCCCCATTGAAGCCAATACTGCACGAATTTCCGCAACTGTGTACTCGCACTCTTCCTGCATAAAGGAGAGCACAGATTTATGCGTGTTAAATTTATATCCTGTTTGTGTAAAGTAGCCAATTTCAGCTTTTGGAGATATGGTTAATCCATCAGCACGTTCTGATATCATTTTTAACAAGGACGTTTTCCCTGTTCCATTCGATCCAGTTATAGCGACTTTAGCGCCAAGCGGTATTATAAAGTTAGCGTCATCAAAGATAGTACGGCTACCAAATTTTAAGCTCAGACCATCTGCCGTAATCGGGAACTTATTGTGCAGTTCTAGGGCTGAACTTTGACGAAAACGAATAGAACGCAAATGCTCTGGTGCTTGAATATCTTCTAATGCAGCCAAACGCTTTTCCATACTCTTAGCTGCCTGATACAGTTTTCTTTGCTTGGTGCCAGTCATTTTTGCATGCCCAAGTCGTCCAGCACTTTCGGTAGAGTTTTTGGATTTTTCTCCTTTTTTCTTATTGTCTAATCGATTAGCTTGCTGGCGTTTTTCTTGCACAGCAGATTCTAATCGCTCCCGTTCCTTCATCATCAGCTCATATTCTACGGCTTGGTGTTGTCGCTCTTCTTCTTTTTGACGCAAGTAATCCGAGTAACCACCCCAATATTCCGTAATTTTACCGTCTTTTAACTCCCATATCTTGTCTACAACCATATCAAGAAAATATCGGTCATGACTGATAACAAGTAATGCTCCATCAAATGCTTTAAGTTGACCAATAAGTAGATCTATTCCATTGAGATCAAGGTGGCTGGTTGGTTCATCCGCTAGAATGCCATGTACTTGTTGGGAAAATGCGGCAGCAATTTTTGCACGAGTTTCCTCTCCGCCACTCATTGTGTCGTTTTGTACATTGGAAACACCAAGGCGAGATAACATTGCCCGGTCTTCGACCGTTTCTATTTCGATTCCGCCCAGTTGGCTGATATGTGCAAAATCACCAAAACGCTGTAATGTCGCTTCGGCTAAAACAATTTCGCCATTAAGTACTTTGAGTAAACTACTCTTTCCTGCTCCGTTATCACCCACAAGACCAATACGGTCATAAGAGTGAATTTCCAATTCATCAATATCCAAAACATCACGCCCAGCATAATCCAAGCGTATGTTTCTCGCTTTAATAATTAAACTCATTTTTATTTACTCCTGTTTAGCTCTTGAAATTTTTTATGCAGCAAACAGGATTTAGGTGAAAACAAAAGCTAGCATCACAGTGTCCTCCCAAAAAAAAAGCTATTCATCCACAGGGTGGACAAATAGCTAGTCAATTAAGTTATAACTGGAAACTATGCACTAAAAGCATACTTATAAATTAAGCATACTTTTACTTTATATATCCGCATATATTCTTAAAGACACAACAAAAGCCCACCATTATAAAATAGTGTCACTATGCAAATAGTTGTGTCTTAACGAATGCGGATAGAATGCATAAACTTACCTAAAAAATAAAATTCAGTTTTATGATAACTTTACTGTTAAAAGAAGTCTAGACAACCTTGTTTTATGCTTGGATATAAGGCTTATTTTAAAATAATAGTAGTGAAGATTTTCTAAAATTAACATAATACACCTTATACGAAATAAAAATGTAATTCCAAAATAGAAATGTCCGGTTTCTCCAAAGTAAAAATGTCCGCTTTTAGAATATGCACTTTTGCAATTTTCTTAGCGGACGGTTTGATATGTTGGTGTCTATGTCGGATAAAGAACTTAAACGATTGTCGGTCTTGCAAGAAATCTGTGATCAACGCATAACCCAGTCCCAAGCTGCTCAGCTACTTCATATTTCAGAACGTCAGATCAGACGTTTATTGCAAAAATACAAAGCTCAAGGCCCAGCTGCATTAGCACATGCTGCACGTGGCCAAATCAGCAATTCCAGGCTTCCTGAAGAGCTCAGACTCAAGTGCCTCAATATTGTTTCGGATCAACTGCATGGTTTCGGACCCACTTTAGCGCATGAAAAGCTCACCACCGTTCATGGCTTTGATATTTCAGTGGAAACACTGCGTTCCTGGATGATTGCAGCCGATTTATGGATTCCTCGCGCCAAGCGTCTGAAACGCCCGTATCAGCCTCGTTATAACCGGGACTGTTATGGTGAACTGATCCAAATCGATGGCTCACACCATGACTGGTTTGAAGGTCGAGCCCCTAAATGCTGTCTGCTGGTATTTATCGATGATGCCACAGGAAAATTGCAGCATTTACGCTTCTGTGAATCAGAATCAGCCTTTGACTATATGATTTCAACACGTTTGTATATTGAGCAGCATGGTAAGCCGTTGGCATTTTACAGCGATAAACATTCAGTCTTCAGGGTGAATCAAAGCAGTAAGAAAGACACCAAGATTACCCAGTTTGGGCGCGTACTCAGCACCCTGAATATCGATATTATCTTCGCTAATTCACCACAGGCCAAAGGCCGTGTAGAACGGGCCAATAGAACGCTTCAGGACCGTCTGATCAAAGAAATGCGCCTGGAAGGCATCTGTTCGATTGAGCAAGCGAATGCCTGGCTACCCTGCTTCATTGAGCAGTTCAATCAGAAGTTCGCCAAGATGGCTTTTAATCCCAAGGATTTACACCGGACTGTTACTGAAACTGCTGAGGAGTTAGATGATGTTTTTACTTGGCGTGAACCCCGCAGAGTCACGAATAGCCTGACGATTACTTATGATAAATGCGTATATCTCCTGGAAAACACGGAAGAAAACCAAAGATTGATTGGTAAGTATCTTGAGTTCCTAGAATACCCGGATGGTACAGTCGCGATTGAATATCAGGGAAGAAAAATCAATTACAGCATCTTCGATAAATTAAGTCAGCTTAACCAGCGAGAGATTGTTGAGAATAAACGTTTAGGTGCTGTTCTCAATCATATTCAACAACAGCATGAAGAATTGGAACAGCAATACAAACGCAATCGTTCTCAATCTATGCCAAGAAGACGTGCACAGAAAACAGCAATTCAACAACGAAATCTGAATCCTGTGCTTGACTTGGAAATGTCTGTATAGGACATTTCTATTTGGTTTTAAGATAGGACATTTCTACTTTGGAATAACAAAAAATGGGAGCCTTAAGCTCCCATTTTTTAAGTAATTTTTTCAAATAAGGCTTGGGTGAGCATCTAAAATTCGAATCAATGTAGCTGCTGGTCCAGTTGGATAGCGTCGTCCCTGTTCCCAATTTTGCAGGGTACGGGGGCTAATATGTAGACGTGCAGCAAATTCATTTTGGCTCAAGCCAGTTTTTTCACGTACTTCTTTAATATCAGGCAATTCGAGTTCTGTAACTCGGCTTGCTTTAACTTCTTTACGTTTGATAGCTCCAGCTTCTTTGATTGAAGCAACCAAGTCATCAAATAAGTTGTTATCCATGAAATTGCTCCTTCACGAGTTGGTGCAGAATGGCGGTTTCCTTATCTGTTAAATTATCTTTTACTGATTTTGGATAAGCCACTAAGAAAAAGATCTGATCATCCTCGGTGACCCAATAATAAATCACCCGTATCCCACCACTTTTCCCTTTGTTACCTTGAGCACAACGTACTTTGCGAATACCACCGCCATTCTTGATTAGGTCACCTCTATCAGGCTGTACCAAAAGATCTTGCTGAAGTTGACGATA
This sequence comes from Acinetobacter bereziniae, assembly GCF_016576965.1. Taxonomy (NCBI): domain Bacteria; kingdom Pseudomonadati; phylum Pseudomonadota; class Gammaproteobacteria; order Moraxellales; family Moraxellaceae; genus Acinetobacter; species Acinetobacter bereziniae. The sequence goes on from NZ_CP066120.1 coordinate 9,577, forward strand.
TTCCTCATCAGATACAAGGTCTTTAATTTGCTTGGTAAAGATGCTGGTTTCAATAAATAACATGGACTCTTTATACGTCAATGGCGTATTTGAATTTTAGCAGTTTCCATAACAAAAAACGAGAGCTGGTAGATCTCTGTTATTCCAAAGTAGAAATGTCCTATCTTAAAACCAAATAGAAATGTCCTATACAGACATTTCCAAGTCAAGCACAGGATTCAGATTTCGTTGTTGAATTGCTGTTTTCTGTGCACGTCTTCTTGGCATAGATTGAGAACGATTGCGTTTGTATTGCTGTTCCAATTCTTCATGCTGTTGTTGAATATGATTGAGAACAGCACCTAAACGTTTATTCTCAACAATCTCTCGCTGGTTAAGCTGACTTAATTTATCGAAGATGCTGTAATTGATTTTTCTTCCCTGATATTCAATCGCGACTGTACCATCCGGGTATTCTAGGAACTCAAGATACTTACCAATCAATCTTTGGTTTTCTTCCGTGTTTTCCAGGAGATATACGCATTTATCATAAGTAATCGTCAGGCTATTCGTGACTCTGCGGGGTTCACGCCAAGTAAAAACATCATCTAACTCCTCAGCAGTTTCAGTAACAGTCCGGTGTAAATCCTTGGGATTAAAAGCCATCTTGGCGAACTTCTGATTGAACTGCTCAATGAAGCAGGGTAGCCAGGCATTCGCTTGCTCAATCGAACAGATGCCTTCCAGGCGCATTTCTTTGATCAGACGGTCCTGAAGCGTTCTATTGGCCCGTTCTACACGGCCTTTGGCCTGTGGTGAATTAGCGAAGATAATATCGATATTCAGGGTGCTGAGTACGCGCCCAAACTGGGTAATCTTGGTGTCTTTCTTACTGCTTTGATTCACCCTGAAGACTGAATGTTTATCGCTGTAAAATGCCAACGGCTTACCATGCTGCTCAATATACAAACGTGTTGAAATCATATAGTCAAAGGCTGATTCTGATTCACAGAAGCGTAAATGCTGCAATTTTCCTGTGGCATCATCGATAAATACCAGCAGACAGCATTTAGGGGCTCGACCTTCAAACCAGTCATGGTGTGAGCCATCGATTTGGATCAGTTCACCATAACAGTCCCGGTTATAACGAGGCTGATACGGGCGTTTCAGACGCTTGGCGCGAGGAATCCATAAATCGGCTGCAATCATCCAGGAACGCAGTGTTTCCACTGAAATATCAAAGCCATGAACGGTGGTGAGCTTTTCATGCGCTAAAGTGGGTCCGAAACCATGCAGTTGATCCGAAACAATATTGAGGCACTTGAGTCTGAGCTCTTCAGGAAGCCTGGAATTGCTGATTTGGCCACGTGCAGCATGTGCTAATGCAGCTGGGCCTTGAGCTTTGTATTTTTGCAATAAACGTCTGATCTGACGTTCTGAAATATGAAGTAGCTGAGCAGCTTGGGACTGGGTTATGCGTTGATCACAGATTTCTTGCAAGACCGACAATCGTTTAAGTTCTTTATCCGACATAGACACCAACATATCAAACCGTCCGCTAAGAAAATTGCAAAAGTGCATATTCTAAAAGCGGACATTTTTACTTTGGAGAAACCGGACATTTCTATTTTGGAATTACATAAAAAATGGAGCCTAAAGCTCCATTTTTTAATAACTTTTTTTAAATTGCTAAGCGTAAATTCAGTGCTTTTACAACTTTAATCACAGTATCAAAACTAGGGTTAACATCACCAGAAAGTGCTTTATAAAGACTTTCTCGGCCTAAGCCTGTATCTCGTGATAATTGAGCCATTCCTTTAGCTTTTGCAATGTTACCTAAAGCCTTTGCAATGAATGCGGCATCGCCATTAGATTCTTCAATACATGCTTGTAAGTAAGCCTGCATATCATCCTCTGTTTTAAGATGCTCAGCACTGTCCCATTTGCGAAGTTTAATAGCCATTTATAGCTCCTCCTCTAAATCTTGTGCCAATTGCAGGGCAAGTTTTATATCTTTACTTTGCGTAGACTTATCTCCGCCTGCTAAAAGAATAACAACCCTTTGCCCTTGCTTGCAGTAATAAATCCTATAGCCTGGCCCAAAGAAGAAACGTAATTCAGAAACACCTTCACCGACCGGCTCAGTATCTCCAAAGTTTCCATCTTCAACCCGATCAATTCGGACTTGTATGCGTCTTTTTGCCTGCTGGTCTTTTAACTTGGTGAACCAGTCATCAAAGACTTCAGTGGTATATATTGAGTACATAAGTAGAATGTATCCTATAGGATACATTTATGCAAGAAATAAACTTGATATTTGGGGCTCGAAACGGTGAATTTCGTATAACCGCCATTATGTTAAATAATTAAGGATAAAAGCTTTATTACTAAATAGAACAGTTGCTTAAAGCAGTATAGAGTTAAGTTTGCATTTTAATATCAAGTTGTCTTTCAGCACCGATAATCACCATACGAATCCCATTTTCAAAAATGTCATCCGCATTCATATTTTGTAAGGTATTCACTCCTTGGAGCATGAGTGGATATATAGTTGGATCGGCTTCGAATGGTGGGTCTGATCTTATTTCTTCTTGCTGCTCCTCAAGGACCCACCCAACAATAAACCTTCCTAATGTCATAAGTAATGCAACTGCTTCAACAGGAGAAAACCCAGCATGAGATAACAGCGCAACTTGGGCCTCAATCGTGTTGAAATGTCCTTGACTGGGGCTAGTTCTTGCATGTAGACGAGCACCATCACGGTAAGCTAGTAGTGCTCGACGAAAGCTTACAGAATTAGCGAGCAACCAATCTTGCCATGTCATCCCATCGATGGGTAAAGAAACTAAATGGTGTTCATTTATAATGGTTTCCGCCATTGCTTCCATTAACAAGGATTTATTCTTGAAATGCCAATATAGAGTTGGAGATTTAATACCCAATCGTTGAGCTAGCTTGCGTGTGGTTATTGAATCTATGCCTTCTTCATTCAACATATCCAATGCGGTACGCAGGACTATTTCACGTGTCAGACGTTGAGGTGCAATATCTTTTTTACTCATAAATCTATCACTGATAGGGAGTGTGTGAGAGAATATTAATTCTATCATTGCTAGAGAAGGCATTTGTGAAGAAATCATTGAGCGTGATTTTAATCACTATATTTCTGGATGCTGTTGGGATTGGTTTAATTATGCCGATCTTGCCTGAATTATTACGGTCATTGGCTGGAGCTGAAGCAGGCGGTGTTCACTATGGTGCTTTATTAGCTGTGTATGCTCTGATGCAGTTCATTTTTGCACCTATCCTTGGAGCGTTGAGTGACCGATTTGGACGTCGACCTGTATTAATTATTTCAATTGCTGGTGCAACGGCTGATTATCTCCTAATGGCTGCTGCTCCTTCTCTATTGTGGCTATATATTGGTCGTATTTTTGCGGGAATTACAGGTGCCAACATGGCTGTTGCAACAGCTTATGTTTCAGATATTACTCCAGCCCATGAGCGTGCAAAAAGGTTTGGTCTCCTTGGAGCTGTCTTTGGTATTGGGTTTATAGCGGGTCCGGTAATAGGTGGAGTTTTGGGTGAATGGAACTTACATGCACCGTTCTTTGCTGCTGCTTTTATGAATGGGATTAATTTAATAATGACAGCAGTCTTATTAAAAGAATCAAAACACAGCAATAAAATGACTGAGAAGGTTCAGGAGCAATCAATATTAAAGAAATTATCCTATTTGATCACTCAACCTAATATGGCTCCATTGCTTGGTATCTTTTTAATTATCACATTGGTTTCACAAGTCCCCGCAACTTTATGGGTTATCTATGGGCAGGATCGTTATGGCTGGAGTATATTTATTGCAGGTGTTTCCCTTGCTAGTTATGGAATATGCCATTCTATTGCACAGGCTTTTGCTATCGCCCCTATGGTAAAGAGGTTTGGAGAGAAAAATACGTTGTTATGTGGAATAGCTTGCGATGCAATTGGTTTACTTCTTTTATCTATTGCTGTTGAAGAATGGGTGCCTTTTGCGTTGTTACCATTGTTTGCCCTTGGTGGAGTAGCCGTTCCTGCTTTGCAAGCAATGATGTCCAGAGGTATTAGTGATGAAAGACAAGGTGAATTACAAGGGCTATTAAGCAGTTTTAATAGTCTGGGGGCTATAATTGGTCCTGTATTAGTTACTAGCCTCTATTTTATGACTCAGGCATCAGCTCCTGGAATGGTATGGGCATTAGCTGCAATACTTTATGTAATCACCCTACCCTTATTGCTTAAGTATCGCCTGAATAAATATTCTGGAGTTCCATAAAATATTTAATTTATTGGTTTAAAAACTAATGGATTCTATAGTTTATCTAAAATTAACATAATACACCTTATACGTAATGTGTTATAATTCCACTTAGAAATCAATGCTGTAGTTTCTAGTTGATAGCCCACCTTCCCCAAGGTGGGCTTTTTTTGTGATTTTTCACGTTCCACGCTTAAAATTCGAACAGTGTTTCATGATTTTTATAAGTTAAACTAAATTTAGTTGCTAATCCCAATAAGCTATTCACTAACTTGTAAATATCGGTATACCGCCTGACGACTAATCCCAAAAGCTTTCCCTAATGCCATTTTCGATGAATACTTCCCCTCCTTCCATGCTTGTCGTAAAGCTTCAGCTTGGTCAGGCTTTAGTTTATGCACCCGACCTTTGTACTTCCCCTGAGCAGAGGCGAGTTTTATTCCTTCCTTTTGCCGCTCTAAAATGATCTCACGTTCGAACTGTGCAAAAGCACCCATCATTTGAAGCATCAAATTATCCATCGGGGTGGATTCGGCTGTAAAAGTAATATTTTCTTTTACAAACTGGATGGCGATCCCTCGTTTGACCAGTTTATCTACTTCAGTGACCAAATCTTTTAGGCTTCGCGCAAAACGATCCATTGAATGTACAATCACCCTGTCCCCTTCCCGGACATAGTTCAACATTTCCTGAAATTTAGGTCGGTCAGTATTTTTACCTGAAGCACGGTCAACAAAAATCCGGTCGACCTCAATTCCTTCAAGTTGACGTCCAGTGTTTTGCTCGACAGAACTTACCCGGACATACCCTACTTTTTGGCCTTTCACTTTTTCACGCCCCAATTGGATAAAAATGAACAATTTCGTAAATTATAATTCTTTAACACTAAAGTTACATGTTACTTATGATTAAAAACCATTTAAATGATACATAATTTCATGAACTTTCAGATTGTAACTTTAGGGTATACTCTAAATTAACATAATGATTATAGTTTTTTTATTGAATAAGTTGACAAAAATAACTAATCATGCGAAAAAGTTTTTTTAGTTAACAGATGTTCACACATGCCTCGAATTGTTTCTGTACCACTTAGTTTAGAACAGCGAGAACGACTCATTTTTCTGGCCAAGCATGCAAAACATTGGCGTGAAAGACAACGTGCCCAAACTATTCTCTGGCTTTCTGAAGGTAAAAGTGTTGCGGAAGTTGCCACTCTACAAGAACGTATCCCAGAAACCATAAGGCTACAACGCCGACGTTGGGAATTGTATGAGTTTGAATCGATTAAAGAAGGTCATCGCTCAGGTCGGCCCAATACATTGATCTCAGACTATCAGGCGAAAATCCTAGATTGGGTCAATACAAGTCCACTCAATGCAGAACAAATCCGAGTCAAACTACATGAAGAATACGAAGTGTCCGTGTCTGTTGAAACCATTCGTAAGTTTTTACGTGATTCAGGTATGGTCTTCAAGCGTACCCGTCATAGCTTGAAAAAAAAGAGATCCGATTGCATTTGAACAAGCAACACAGCAGATTGAAAAATTACGAGAGCAAGCGGCACGTGGTGAAATTATATTAGGTTATGTTGATGAAACGGCACTGTTGCAAATAGTCGGTGGTGATAAACTTATCATCCCCTTTTGCTGATGGAGCTGCACATGAACCCATTCAAAGGCCGGCATTTTCAGCGTGACATCATTCTGTGGGCCGTACGCTGGTACTGCAAATACGGCATCAGTTACCGTGAGCTGCAGGAGATGCTGGCTGAACGCGGAGTGAATGTCGATCACTCCACGATTTACCGCTGGGTTCAGCGTTATGCGCCTGAAATGGAAAAACGGCTGCGCTGGTACTGGCGTAACCCTTCCGATCTTTGCCCGTGGCACATGGATGAAACCTACGTGAAGGTCAATGGCCGCTGGGCGTATCTGTACCGGGCCGTCGACAGCCGGGGCCGCACTGTCGATTTTTATCTCTCCTCCCGTCGTAACAGCAAAGCTGCATACCGGTTTCTGGGTAAAATCCTCAACAACGTGAAGAAGTGGCAGATCCCGCGATTCATCAACACGGATAAAGCGCCCGCCTATGGTCGCGCGCTTGCTCTGCTCAAACGCGAAGGCCGGTGCCCGTCTGACGTTGAACACCGACAGATTAAGTACCGGAACAACGTGATTGAATGCGATCATGGCAAACTGAAACGGATAATCGGCGCCACGCTGGGATTTAAATCCATGAAGACGGCTTACGCCACCATCAAAGGTATTGAGGTGATGCGTGCACTACGCAAAGGCCAGGCCTCAGCATTTTATTATGGTGATCCCCTGGGCGAAATGCGCCTGGTAAGCAGAGTTTTTGAAATGTAAGGCCTTTGAATAAGACAAAAGGCTGCCTCATCGCTAACTTTGCAACAGTGCCTTCTACGGCACGTTTGAAGGCGCGCTGAAAGGTCTGGTCATACATGTGATGGCGACGCACGACACCGCTCCGTGGATCGGTCGAATGCGTGTGCTGCGCAAAAACCCAGAACCACGGCCAGGAATGCCCGGCGCGCGGATACTTCCGCTCAAGGGCGTCGGGAAGCGCAACGCCGCTGCGGCCCTCGGCCTGGTCCTTCAGCCACCATGCCCGTGCACGCGACAGCTGCTCGCGCAGGCTGGGTGCCAAGCTCTCGGGTAACATCAAGGCCCGATCCTTGGAGCCCTTGCCCTCCCGCACGATGATCGTGCCGTGATCGAAATCCAGATCCTTGACCCGCAGTTGCAAACCCTCACTGATCCGCATGCCCGTTCCATACAGAAGCTGGGCGAACAAACGATGCTCGCCTTCCAGAAAACCGAGGATGCGAACCACTTCATCCGGGGTCAGCACCACCGGCAAGCGCCGCGACGGCCGAGGTCTTCCGATCTCCTGAAGCCAGGGCAGATCCGTGCACAGCACCTTGCCGTAGAAGAACAGCAAGGCCGCCAATGCCTGACGATGCGTGGAGACCGAAACCTTGCGCTCGTTCGCCAGCCAGGACAGAAATGCCTCGACTTCGCTGCTGCCCAAGGTTGCCGGGTGACGCACACCGTGGAAACGGATGAAGGCACGAACCCAGTGGACATAAGCCTGTTCGGTTGGTAAGCTGTAATGCAAGTAGCGTATGCGCTCACGCAACTGGTCCAGAACCTTGACCGAACGCAGCGGTGGTAACGGCGCAGTGGCGGTTTTCATGGCTTGTTATGACTGTTTTTTTGTACAGTCTATGCCTCGGGCATCCAAGCAGCAAGCGCGTTACGCCGTGGGTCGATGTTTGATGTTATGGAGCAGCAACGATGTTACGCAGCAGGGCAGTCGCCCTAAAACAAAGTTAGCCATATTATGGAGCCTCATGCTTTTATATAAAATGTGTGACAATCAAAATTATGGGGTTACTTACATGAAGTTTTTATTGGCATTTTCGCTTTTAATACCATCCGTGGTTTTTGCAAGTAGTTCAAAGTTTCAGCAAGTTGAACAAGACGTTAAGGCAATTGAAGTTTCTCTTTCTGCTCGTATAGGTGTTTCCGTTCTTGATACTCAAAATGGAGAATATTGGGATTACAATGGCAATCAGCGCTTCCCGTTAACAAGTACTTTTAAAACAATAGCTTGCGCTAAATTACTATATGATGCTGAGCAAGGAAAAGTTAATCCCAATAGTACAGTCGAGATTAAGAAAGCAGATCTTGTGACCTATTCCCCTGTAATAGAAAAGCAAGTAGGGCAGGCAATCACACTCGATGATGCGTGCTTCGCAACTATGACTACAAGTGATAATACTGCGGCAAATATCATCCTAAGTGCTGTAGGTGGCCCCAAAGGCGTTACTGATTTTTTAAGACAAATTGGGGACAAAGAGACTCGTCTAGACCGTATTGAGCCTGATTTAAATGAAGGTAAGCTCGGTGATTTGAGGGATACGACAACTCCTAAGGCAATAGCCAGTACTTTGAATAAATTTTTATTTGGTTCCGCGCTATCTGAAATGAACCAGAAAAAATTAGAGTCTTGGATGGTGAACAATCAAGTCACTGGTAATTTACTACGTTCAGTATTGCCGGCGGGATGGAACATTGCGGATCGCTCAGGTGCTGGCGGATTTGGTGCTCGGAGTATTACAGCAGTTGTGTGGAGTGAGCATCAAGCCCCAATTATTGTGAGCATCTATCTAGCTCAAACACAGGCTTCAATGGCAGAGCGAAATGATGCGATTGTTAAAATTGGTCATTCAATTTTTGACGTTTATACATCACAGTCGCGCTGATAAGGCTAACAAGGCCATCAAGTTGACGGCTTTTCCGTCGCTTGTTTTGTGGTTTAACGCTACGCTACCACAAAACAATCAACTCCAAAGCCGCAACTTATGGCGGCGTTAGATGCACTAAGCACATAATTGCTCACAGCCAAACTATCAGGTCAAGTCTGCTTTTATTATTTTTAAGCGTGCATAATAAGCCCTACACAAATTGGGAGATATATCATGAAAGGCTGGCTTTTTCTTGTTATCGCAATAGTTGGCGAAGTAATCGCAACATCCGCATTAAAATCTAGCGAGGGCTTTACTAAGCTTGCCCCTTCCGCCGTTGTCATAATCGGTTATGGCATCGCATTTTATTTTCTTTCTCTGGTTCTGAAATCCATCCCTGTCGGTGTTGCTTATGCAGTCTGGTCGGGACTCGGCGTCGTCATAATTACAGCCATTGCCTGGTTGCTTCATGGGCAAAAGCTTGATGCGTGGGGCTTTGTAGGTATGGGGCTCATAATTGCTGCCTTTTTGCTCGCCCGATCCCCATCGTGGAAGTCGCTGCGGAGGCCGACGCCATGGTGACGGTGTTCGGCATTCTGAATCTCACCGAGGACTCCTTCTTCGATGAGAGCCGGCGGCTAGACCCCGCCGGCGCTGTCACCGCGGCGATCGAAATGCTGCGAGTCGGATCAGACGTCGTGGATGTCGGACCGGCCGCCAGCCATCCGGACGCGAGGCCTGTATCGCCGGCCGATGAGATCAGACGTATTGCGCCGCTCTTAGACGCCCTGTCCGATCAGATGCACCGTGTTTCAATCGACAGCTTCCAACCGGAAACCCAGCGCTATGCGCTCAAGCGCGGCGTGGGCTACCTGAACGATATCCAAGGATTTCCTGACCCTGCGCTCTATCCCGATATTGCTGAGGCGGACTGCAGGCTGGTGGTTATGCACTCAGCGCAGCGGGATGGCATCGCCACCCGCACCGGTCACCTTCGACCCGAAGACGCGCTCGACGAGATTGTGCGGTTCTTCGAGGCGCGGGTTTCCGCCTTGCGACGGAGCGGGGTCGCTGCCGACCGGCTCATCCTCGATCCGGGGATGGGATTTTTCTTGAGCCCCGCACCGGAAACATCGCTGCACGTGCTGTCGAACCTTCAAAAGCTGAAGTCGGCGTTGGGGCTTCCGCTATTGGTCTCGGTGTCGCGGAAATCCTTCTTGGGCGCCACCGTTGGCCTTCCTGTAAAGGATCTGGGTCCAGCGAGCCTTGCGGCGGAACTTCACGCGATCGGCAATGGCGCTGACTACGTCCGCACCCACGCGCCTGGAGATCTGCGAAGCGCAATCACCTTCTCGGAAACCCTCGCGAAATTTCGCAGTCGCGACGCCAGAGACCGAGGGTTAGATCATGCCTAGCATTCACCTTCCGGCCGCCCGCTAGCGGACCCTGGTCAGGTTCCGCGAAGGTGGGCGCAGACATGCTGGGCTCGTCAGGATCAAACTGCACTATGAGGCGGCGGTTCATACCGCGCCAGGGGAGCGAATGGACAGCGAGGAGCCTCCGAACGTTCGGGTCGCCTGCTCGGGTGATATCGACGAGGTTGTGCGGCTGATGCACGACGCTGCGGCGTGGATGTCCGCCAAGGGAACGCCCGCCTGGGACGTCGCGCGGATCGACCGGACATTCGCGGAGACCTTCGTCCTGAGATCCGAGCTCCTAGTCGCGAGTTGCAGCGACGGCATCGTCGGCTGTTGCACCTTGTCGGCCGAGGATCCCGAGTTCTGGCCCGACGCCCTCAAGGGGGAGGCCGCATATCTGCACAAGCTCGCGGTGCGACGGACACATGCGGGCCGGGGTGTCAGCTCCGCGCTGATCGAGGCTTGCCGCCATGCCGCGCGAACGCAGGGGTGCGCCAAGCTGCGGCTCGACTGCCACCCGAACCTGCGTGGCCTATACGAGCGGCTCGGATTCACCCACGTCGACACTTTCAATCCCGGCTGGGATCCAACCTTCATCGCAGAACGCCTAGAACTCGAAATCTAACGTCCGTTCGGGCATCGAGGTCCATGTCGGGGTGGGACGGGCCCGTGGCTTCAAGATCACTTGCAGTCCGACCGCGAGGCACTGTTGCAAAGTTAGCGATGAGGCAGCCTTTTGTCTTATTCAAAGGCCTTACATTTCAAAAACTCTGCTTACCAGGCGCATTTCGCCCAGGGGATCACCATAATAAAATGCTGAGGCCTGGCCTTTGCGTAGTGCACGCATCACCTCAATACCTTTGATGGTGGCGTAAGCCGTCTTCATGGATTTAAATCCCAGCGTGGCGCCGATTATCCGTTTCAGTTTGCCATGATCGCATTCAATCACGTTGTTCCGGTACTTAATCTGTCGGTGTTCAACGTCAGACGGGCACCGGCCTTCGCGTTTGAGCAGAGCAAGCGCGCGACCATAGGCGGGCGCTTTATCCGTGTTGATGAATCGCGGGATCTGCCACTTCTTCACGTTGTTGAGGATTTTACCCAGAAACCGGTATGCAGCTTTGCTGTTACGACGGGAGGAGAGATAAAAATCGACAGTGCGGCCCCGGCTGTCGACGGCCCGGTACAGATACGCCCAGCGGCCATTGACCTTCACGTAGGTTTCATCCATGTGCCACGGGCAAAGATCGGAAGGGTTACGCCAGTACCAGCGCAGCCGTTTTTCCATTTCAGGCGCATAACGCTGAACCCAGCGGTAAATCGTGGAGTGATCGACATTCACTCCGCGTTCAGCCAGCATCTCCTGCAGCTCACGGTAACTGATGCCGTATTTGCAGTACCAGCGTACGGCCCACAGAATGATGTCACGCTGAAAATGCCGGCCTTTGAATGGGTTCATGTGCAGCTCCATCAGCAAAAGGGGATGATAAGTTTATCACCACCGACTATTTGCAACAGTGCCAAAATCTTCTTCCGTCAGATAATAATGTAGTGCATCATCAAAAAACATTTTTATCGTACACGGTACATTTCAACGAGTGTATTTCTGGCTTGTTCAAATGTCTTAGAACCCGTCACATAGTCATTAATTGCTTGTAAGCCTTTATTATCTACAACCAAATTATCTACGGCAAATGAAGCTTTTACGATTTTAAAGGCTTCAGTACGGCTATTTCTCATACCAATAACTTTTTTCATAAAATTCTCGCTTCAAATGGATCATGCAGACTCTAAGGATATAACATTTTCATTGAGAAAAAAGAAGTTCCTATGAAGTTTTCACAATTATCTTAATAATTCACCTTGAATATAAAAATCCAAATTCTGTCTTTTTGATTATTTTCTATGTCATGTTATGTCATTGCTACTACGACTTATTTGCCACATAAATTGGGTGAAAAGTAAATGGAATTACTATGTTAACTAGAGTGGAACTCATTTTTGTGGTGCTGATGGTGTCAGGCTTAATCTTGATTGCTTATGAAATGCTAAAAGGTTTATTCTAGGGCATCTACACATGATTTTTGATCAAAAAAATACCCATAGAGGGAATCTATGGGCAAAACTAAGGATCTTGACGATCATTCAGAAACTACAGCTAGCTTCTAACTATGATTCTGCATTAGACTTCTTGCGTTAGTCAAATTTTAAGCAGCCAAAAGCTATATTTTATGAGGCTTTAGCCAATTCAAAAATTAGATAAAACTATACTTTCGCAAGAGGTCTACTGAATTAAAAAAACCACATTGGCAAAATAGATCAAAAGTTAAATCATGTGATTTATCATTAATTAACACACTTGAGAACACAAAAACATAGCCCTGCTGATTAATACAATAACTCACCAAACAAATCCGCTCTGATCTCTTCTAAGCTGAGATCTGATTTCATTCTATTACAGATTGGATGAACCAGCAGACCATTCTCTAGCACCCCTTGCCCACCAACGGCTTTGGCAATTTTATGATCCGATTCAGTAGAATCAAGATAGATTAATCCATCACAAATGAGGCAAAAGTTATGATTACCCACCAGAAAATTGTGCTTAAGTAAACTTTTGGTTAATGCTGAAAAGGATTTGGGCTTTGAGCGCGAGATTGGACTAATCGACTCCACATATCCCACCACATGCTTCACGACCGTATCATCATAATTCCCCAAAAATCTTTCAACATAAAACTCATTAAAGTTTATGTATTTGAAGGCCTTAGACATGGACAGAATAAATGTATTCAGGCATTCCTCATCATCAAAATCAACCTCCATTTCCAAACTTAAGCAAATAAAGGCTTTATAGACAATTTGTAGCCGATCATAGCCCTTGATACCACTGCCGAACTTGCCGACCGTTTCGGTGGTCGCCACGGGGAAATTGGCGATCAAGAACTCAATACTACGGCGTACCCGGGTGAAGTCCTTGAAACTAATCGTTCGATGATGAATCTGCATGCGACTTTCATGAATTTCAAACACAATTGAAAACCATGCTAGAAAGGAAGTAATTTGAAAACGCTGGTCCTTATAAAAATATAAGAACGGATGTAAGCCCAAACTCGGAACCCCAGTATTTTTTACAGGAGTGGCCATTCTGCAAAGGGCCGTAAACAGATGTGACATGATCTTTTCAACGCGTTCACCCTGATTCAGGCTCATGATATTATGAATCCGATCACCCGCGATGATATTCATGAGCTCATTGACCAAGCCAATTTTTTTGCCATGACTCATTTCAGTATCTAATAAGATGGTAGAGAAAAGCAGCTGATGGATCCTCTCCCCCAACTCGATGAGCGCATTTAAACGTGTATATTGAAGCTCTTCTAAATTGGATTTATTGTCATTGATATAACAACAAGCATAGATCGCATAATATGCATCACTTCCCCGACTTCTTAGATGATATTCCTCATATTTATCCAGGCGTTTAGTATCTGAGTTAATCGATTGGAATACGCGTCGTGCATCTTCTGGAGTACCAAGCACTTGCCGGAAACTGATTTTAATATCGTCTAATTTAGATTTTTGTTCTGCAAATTTAGGATCAATACAAATTTTTTGGAAGTCAGCCAGATCCCCTAAATGATTTCGCAGGTCACGAATATCTTCTTTTTGTTGATCGCTAAAATTAGGCGCTTGAGTGGCTTGTTCATCTGCAAAATATCTCTTGACCCACGCATAAATACTCGAAAGACGATGCGCCCCATCGATAATATAGATGTTGCCGTGTATATCTTTCCAATACAAGATACACAAATTGATATTTTGATCTTCTGTGCAATTCCCAATAAAGTTTGCAATTTCCCGCACACTCCAACATTCAGTAGAACGCTGGTTATCCGCTTTAAATAAACATTTGATGATGGCATGCTTTTCAAAATCAGTCAGTGCAACTTCAAAATTGTCTCGTTGCATTGATGGTGACATTTCTTCTGGCAACATGACTTTACGCTGAATGATATTCGTCAGTAATCGAGTTTGGCCCATTTTTTGTTTTCTCCAGGCAGCACTTCTCTATATTCGCTCAAATACGAAATTTGAAAGTGCATATCGTTCAATTTGGTTAAAGCGATGAATTAAATGACCGTCAATATCCGGTCAGCGCTAACAAAAGAAACGTAAGAGAAATGGGGATTTGAGATAATGAAATCTTCATGCTGAGTACCTGTAGTTTAGATTTTACTATCTACAACCATCTTTTTCCACGAGATGGAGGTAGACCAAACAGGGGTGGAAATACCGCACTACAGAAGACGGCCAGTCATCGACTGCCCTGCCTGGCCTACCATAATGGCAAGCTAAGCATAATAAGCACAAAAAAACCGCTTAAAGCAGTTTTAATGCTTCTGTAGTAATTTTCAGGTTTCCACGCCTGATTACAGATTTTACTGTAATGTAATTATCATATTTGTATCTTTTTCTTTGGTCAAACCAAATTAGACTTTTTTTAATCATTAATTCTATGAAAGGACCTCAATAAATTAAAATATTGAGCATTATTAAAACAAAAAATCAAATTCGCGGATTCCCAGGCCTTTGCTTGGCAAATCAGATTTTGACAAAGCAAAGGCCTGGGCCCCTTTTGAACCACTTATTAAGCTTAGGCTATTTTTAGAATATTTATGATTAGCAGTTTTAACTAAAGGCTAGAATAAGGAATTTTCATTTATGAGCATTAACTCATCAAAACAGATTAATTCAACTTAAATACAGTTTCTATCTTCAGCAATGTATAAAATTGATTAAAAATTATCAACATAATATGAAAAAACGTACTTTTTATTTGGTTAAAAAACCAAAAAAATCAACCCAAAATAGAGGGTTACATTATTTAAAACTGATTCTCCAATTAATTTAAAACAACACTCAATTTCATATTAAATCGCTTTTAATTTATTATTTTATTAACAACAAAAGGTATTATTTATATCAATAATATTTCAATTAATTTTAACGTAGCGTGATTATTGTCTTGCGTCTCAACAATGCTGTTTTTTAGGCTAAAAAACACTCAAAAAGCCTAAAACCCGGGGTTGGATTTTCACCCTTAATTACCCAGTTTTTGAGCGATAAAAACTCACTTTTCTGCAAAAATATGCTAAAAAAAACTAAGCTGTAAAATCAACAAAAATATCCATCTGATTTCAATGTGTTTTTTTTGATGAATTTCCGTTGATATCGTCAACCTCTGATAGAACCTCTAGGCACTCTTTCATCTTGTAAAAGACGCTTTGCAACAGCATCTTTTGAATAAAATTATTATCTTTTTTATTCCATATTTTATATTTTTTTATTTTCACCTCGCCCTTTTTTACATTATTAAATTCACCCGTATTATATTCATCCCATTCAAAATTATCTGAATATTTTAAAAAATTATCTGAATCTTTTGAATAAATTTTATTAATAAAATCTAAGAATCTTTGATAGTCAATCAAGTCATTTTCAGATGATGCCTTAAAATTCAAAATAGGACGATCTTTTTCAAGTGAAATTTTATTTTCTAAACAATAAAAAAAATGTTTAAGATCATTCTGGGTTACATTTTTATTTAAGTTAAAAGGTTTCTCAATCTCATAGTGATTAGACCATGTCACCATTTTCTTCCAAGTAAAACCGATAAGATCCTCATGATTAGCATCATTTTTGACGTGACTTGTATAGAGAGAAAACGGCTGGCTGATCGATTGAATGAATTTCAATACTTCAGGATCGATCGTTGCTTTTTCTTTTTTTTCCCGCCACTTCCGGTATTCGTCTAGAAACGTTTCACGGTATAAAAATACGTCCTGTTGTTGAGGCTGCTTCTGCTTTTTCTTGCTCTTTAATGCAGCAGTTTGAGAATTATTTTCTGTGTGTGAATGAATCTTCTTCATCAATTTTAAAATATCTGTTTCATTCGACTGAAATTTAACCTTGAAATCGCGATGCATCAACTGACTATCGCCTAATAATGCCTTGATCAATTGAGGTGAATATTCACGGTTTGCTTGATAAAACATGTCAGCAATCAGGATATTCAGATGATGCAGATAATGTCTTGCAGTGATCCGAATGTCTTCATGCCCCATCAGATGCGCAAGTCGAGACCAGGCTTGGGCACTACGCGATGAAGCATCCTTCATATTGGGTAAAATGTGCTTTTTAAGCTTACGCCCAAACTCGGAATCATAGTCAGTAAAACAACGTACCAGTGCTATGCTGCCTTTTAAAAGGATAGCCAAATGTGAAGCGGTACTATGCCTGAAAGCGTGAAAGGTATATTGATGATCGTTTGTCCCTAATACAGTATTAAACAGCAACTGGGTAATTTTTGATAAATTTGTACTGGATAAAGGTTGTTCACCCAGCATAAAGAGCTGTTTGATTTTTCTATTGCAGACTGCTGCAGTCGCTTTAGAGCCAGGTAACTGGTTTTGATAAAAGCGACAAAATCCTGTGAACTCGTCCGGTGCTAAAAAATAAGCTAAATCAAACTGACGCGTGGCATTATCACTTTTCAGATCACGCTCAGAATTTAGACGAATCCTAAGGGTGAGATCATCAATATCACCCATTGTTTTTCTCATTTTATGGTGAGATCGATCGTCTTTCTGCTGATCTAAAGCGGATTCAAACACATAATAGAGCTGTCGATTGTCAGGATGTTTTCGTAACTGCGGAGATACAAAATCATCGATACAGATCCCGGCAGCTTCATCAATACGCAAGCCCAGTCTAAATGCCAATGTATAGACCCATTCTAGACAGGTTGCATCCTGCTCAGTCAGACCCAAAGCTTCTGGGTATTCTCTAAGAATCCGTATCATCAATTGAAACATCTGCGGACTAATGAGTCTGGTTTTTAAAAATAAACCGTCACTTTGACGTTCATATAAATATTGCACAATCGGTGCACGATGATTCTTGACTAAGTATTGGTGAAAGGCTTTCAGCCGATCAAAGGCATAACCCGAGGTATTGTATTTTTTATTGTTGTTGGTTTGTGCGGTCGTTTTATGATTTTTCTGATCATTCAGCAGTTTTTCTTCAACAATCGTGCGATACATTTCCTCAAACTGCTCTTCAGTGGCTGTATCTAGATTGATCTGCTGTTCTAGAACATAACAAAGTAGGTCAAGCACAAAACTACTATAGTAACGCTTGATTGTTGAGACTTTAATCGCTGCTTTCCCATGATAAGCAAATTCGTTTTCTAACCACTGACACACGCGTAAATGTGCAATAGCCACTACATAATCTAGGTACTCGCCATTTCCAGCCTCATACGCAGATTTATAGTCCTCAGATTTTTGGATGCTTTCTTGGAGTTGATCCGCAAGCTGTTTGGGTTTGATATCCTGATGAAAAGATAAAAGCCAGGATTTCAGCTCATGACGTTGACCGGTTCGTCGATCATGAAATGTTTTGACTGTAACTGTAGGCATCTCCAAGTCTAAGACTTGAGGCTTTTTTTCAAGATTTTTGATTCTAGCTTGAATAGTTTTCCAGCAATCGGGTTGATCATAGAGCTGTGTATACTGCTCATAGATTAAAGGCGAAGTGATGATCTGATTGTTCAGTACACTGGTACTTAAAACATCCAGATTAGGAATCTCTTGCCACAAGACATAATCCATATGCTTAAAAATGGCAAAACCGGTCTTTTCCAAGCCTTTTAAAAATAGCTTCACGTGATTAAGCTGTGTAAATGGCTGCTGATCCTCACGTGCTTTTCTAGAGTCCCCCTCCTCCGCCATATTCAGTACAATGTTTAAATGGATTTTAAGTTTTTCTAGCAGTAAGGCTTCAGGCTGATTCCCCGTTTCAATTTCACTCTGTTCTTTTTCCCAGCACAGCAATGGCGAAGTGCTTTGTAATTGATGCCCTTGCGATCTATTGATTAGCTCCTGAATCCGTCGATAACATAGCATCACAAAGGCATTGAAATAGATATGCTGAGTTTGCCATAACTCCGTCTCTTCTTCGCCATCCTGACGATAGATGTTGCCATACTTTGTCGAGGGCAACGTGTATGAAAAGACATAAGCTTTTTGAACCTTTTCGTCACCTGAATAGATCGGAAGCAAGCCACTATCCAGGTTCATATGAAAAATCGCATCATGAATGGCTATCAGTCGTTCAGGTTGCATGCATCCCTGATCAAAAATTAATGAAATACACAGACATTCAAACAAGGTATTCACTAATTTTTGTTGCTCTTTAGCCGTAGAGTATAAGAAGATACCTTGAGTTTGTTGTTTGAGATAATCCGCCCAATTCACATACAGTTTTTCTTTTACCTCGACGAGCATAGTACCCTGCTGTAACTTTCGTCCTGAAAAAACGTTGTCTAGACGTTTAGGTGTGTAGACTATCCAATCGGGCAACTTAATCTCATAGCTCTCGGCATAGGAAGGGTAATCCTTTTGCCACTGCTGGTTTTTCTCGTTACAAATCCGTTTCACTTGTTTAAAACAGAATTGAAGGTAATCTGCAGCATTGCCCTTAAATTTGGATATTTGGCAGAGCTGCTCTAAAACTGCTCTATAGAGAGTAAACTTGTCCAGAATTTGCTGATCAAGCCACTTAAAATCAATTTGAGCAAGGTCAGAATTTACATCTGTGTATGTAGCAGTGATCAGCTGAGAAATTTCCTTAAAAATGTCACCGATTTCTCTTTTAATGGCATTTTCTAATTGCGTAACAAGTGATGTATCAAGCACAAGATGGTCCTTTAAAGCACTTCAAGCTTTGCGATTTCTAGTTTGTTGAGCAAGCTTTTAACTTGTTGCTGAATGTCGTGTTTGTAGAGATAAGGGCTTAATCCAGAAATGTGACTGAATCCCATGCTCTGCTTATCATGGGTATATAGCGTATTGTGAATGTCACCACTCAGGGCGAGATGATTTTTAGTGAAATGCCTTGGCCAGTTTTTATAAATCTGTACAGTCTCTTTAAGGTAATTCGTGACAAAATCAGCAGACATGGGCTGTAACTCCAAATGCTCCACGACTTCAGCAAGATTCACCTGACCTTTTTGGGACTTGATCCGAGGATGTGAGATGACATAGAGCATAAAACCATCGTTTTCCAATTGCGCTTGCAAACTTTTTATCCCGAGTGATTCGATGGTTTTCGTCAGATATTTTCGATATGCATTGAAATGATCCTGCCAGTAGCCTGTAACAGGAACAGGACGTCCTACTTTTCGTGAATCAGTTTTTTTATCATGCACGTAAAGCAGTTGTGCCTTAGGATCATAATGTTTCAGTAACCCCGGCATGCCGACTATTGGACGCACCGTCAGGCAGATTAAGGAAAGATGCCACATCCAAATGCTGTAAGCATTCAGCTTCTCGATCAGATTCGCTTGAGTATTGGCTAATGTGTTTTTGACAAAATGATAAAGCTGATTAAAAAATTTACTCGCGGCCTCTACAGTCCAGCATCGCTGACTGCCGATACGTTCCTCACGATGAAAAATATGACCAGGGTGTTCATCCTCAATCCATGGTTCACCTTTTCTACGGTCTAATAGAACATTAATATAGCCTTGAAAATGCTGGTCGATTTGATCGATCTGACGCCCTTCATAGTTCCATTGCACGATATGACGGCTATCTCTGTTGGCCAGCAAGTGTGCGACCAGGTTATCATCCGTCTCCATATCCATATAAAAATAGATTTGCCGCTCTAACATACCACAGGTGATTTCGCCAATTGCATGCTCTTTAAAAATTTCCCGCAAAAAATTATTGTACTCAATCACACAAAATTCAGGTTCCTCTAAAGCCTCTAAACTGGTGATCCAGGGTGCTGGCATGCGCCATTCCAGGGTTAAGGCCCG
The DNA here is from genome assembly GCF_016576965.1 of Acinetobacter bereziniae. NCBI lineage: Bacteria > Pseudomonadati > Pseudomonadota > Gammaproteobacteria > Moraxellales > Moraxellaceae > Acinetobacter > Acinetobacter bereziniae. The sequence goes on from NZ_CP066120.1 coordinate 29,430, forward strand.
ATTATAACGCTGTGCTTTATCTTGCATGGCACCGGAATGATTGGCATTCAACTTAGGATCGATCACCCAATAATAATGGATGACTTTTTTGACTGATTTTTTTTTAATTCTACCAATATCAATCAAATACTTGATCTTTTGAAAGACCGTTGGACTCAGACCGGTCAAGAGACACATCAGACCACACACAGCTAAAGCCGATTGATATGCATCATTTCTCTTATTTTCTTGATAACACTTCTGCAATCGCTGATATACCTCAGTTAATAAACTGGGTTTCAGATAAAGCGGATTAGTTTTACAGGCTAAGTCACGTCGCTGAATTCTCTTAGCTTGCTTTTCGAGCTGTTTCTGTTTGTCATCAGAGAAACTCCCCTTCACCCGCTTGGCGATCTCATCCTGTTCAGGATCGACAAGATTGGCCTCTGTATCCTGTCCAGTATCCTCATTCTCTACATCCAACGATGATGTGCCTGAATCAGATTTATAGGTCATGCCCTTTTTAATATCGTTAATTAAAGCCTGAACATTAATTACTGTTGAATTTAATCTACTATTGGCAATCTCGTTGAAAACAATAATAAATTGTTGAATATAACGGCCAAGATTAAGCTGTTCAAAATCATTTTTTATTGTTTTACGCTCTAAAAGAATTTTTAACTCGTTGGCATCAAATTCATCCATAGCTTGGAGTTTGCGTGTAACTTTTTTATACAACAGTTTATTTTTCTCAGTATTCGATAACTGCTTTTGCAAAAGAAGTTTTAAATTATAAGATACTGTGTTGATTTTATTGTTGTTTTTACAATTATTTAGAATAACCTGTTTTTCATCCTTTTCATCCTTTTCATCCTTTTCATCCTTTTCATCCTTTTCATCCTTTTCATCCTTTTCATCCTTTTCATCCTTTTCATCCTTTTCATCCCTTGTAATCTGAGGCTCTAACAAGATGATTTCCTTCAGTATTTCACACAAGGCTGCAGTACAAAGATAGGAATAGATGAATACTGCTTTTTGTTGGTCGCTTAGTTCTCCTATAGATGCACTTTTAGCCCATTGCGTTAACCCTGCTAATAATTTCTGTTGTGTCACTATCCGATTATTTTTAATCACCACATGTATTTTGTGAGCAGCAGCATACAGTTCCTGTGCCTGCTGATCTTGCGCCAAGAGCTGAGTCAAAATTTGTTTTTTTACACTCAGGGGTTGATTGACCCATTCTTCCAATAGTTTAATTTGCTTGTCAGCTGACAATTCATCAGTTTGGCTCATAAAGCTACCATAATTTTTCAGGGTAAAAATTGATATTCAGGTTTCGTTCGAACTTGAGCTTCAAGTCTTTATTCAGGCCAAAGTATTTTTTATAAGTGTTTGCACTCAATTGAACACAACGCTGCGGATTTTTTCCCACCTTCATATACCGTGATAATGGCAAACCTAAGGTATCGGACAATTGAGTAAAAAAACATGTAAATAGAACAGCATGTACCTCTTTATGTTTGTGCTTTGGAACCTGTTCCAAATCTAAAGAAATTTTATGGATTAACCATTTTAGAATTTCAAATTCATCAACACCTTTATGGGATTTTTCACCCTTGTTAAGAATTCTTTTGATATAAGCATCCAGCTTGTTTTTAAGATTCAAGATAAAATGTCGAATAAAATCTGGTAAATCTAATATCAAAACTGCACTTAACTTGGTCAGGACTTCAAGTGATTTTTTTTGCATTTCCAATTTTTTTCTATCGTAACCATCTCAGCTGATACTGGCTGTATAAACTCAATACTGTTGAAATGGCTAATTTTTAAATTTACAACTTAGGCTCAACAGAATCTGTTAAGCCTAAAAAGGCAGATCATGAAGATAAAAATATTGTTGATTCTGATATGGATGAAATTTTAGATCCATCAGAAGATCAGTTACCGTTCTGGTAAGCATTTTTCCCTTTAACACTTTTTAATTCAATATGTATGATAAATAGCAGTACCCAATATTTAAAAAAATATTGGATACTCAATTATAAATTTCCACAGTGGAAATTTATAATTTTTATGGGTGGTCATCTAAACCGGCAAGAAATTCTTCTAACTTTTCAATCTTTTCTTGATTAAATTCAGCATTTAAACTGGTGCGAATATTTAGGACTGTTTTCCCATTGAGACTTTTCTCGATCTTAATCGAACCAAATTTAAGACCATTTTTATTTTTTAAGATCATTTTGTTTACTAGAGAGGCATTTTCGATGCTTTGATCTTGTTTTTTAGCTGTCTCTTGTACCGTTAGTGCTTTTTCTATTTGATAAATGAATTTTTTTGATGGACGATTTGTTTCTGTAAATTCATTTAGGTACTTTTTCCATATGGTTAACGTGGTATCTTCAACTAGTTGATGGTTAAACTTTAAAACCAGTTTATTTAATTCAGTTAACAATTGTTGTGCGGTTGCACCTGAAATCGCTTTGGGGTGGATTTTTAGATCTTCTTTTATATAGTTTGGCAGTTTATAAAAGCTCATTAATCTAAAGTATTTAGATTGATCTAATTGATATTTTTGAGTAATAAATTCTATATTTTGTATAGTATAACCAAACTCATCGCAGTGTTTTTGTATAGCATTGACTAATTCAAAATCACTAAGATTTGACCGATGTAAATTGTCAATCAATGAAATTAAAGCTGTCTTTTCTGTAGATTTATCATCTCGAATAATTGCACGAATAGTCTTATGTTTTAATACATCACGAACAGCTCGAAACCTTTTTTCTCCACCAACAAGCTCATATGTTTCTTCTTTTTTGATCACAACAATCGGATAAATTTGCCCATTCGTTTCAATACTTTTGGCAAGCTTTTCAACATCTTGTAAAACTTTGTCTGTAATAATGCGAGGTTGATGCTCTGAGAAGTCAATAAGCTCTATAGGTAGATCAACAATATTATTTTCAGTCGATGATACCAATGCAACTTTGCCTGTTCCTGCTGCATTAATAAATGCTTGTTCCATTTCAAAGGCATCATCAAAATCGACAATGAGTGGTTTTTTCGCCATTACAGGATCTCCACCAAAAATTCATTTAATTCATCTTTTGCTTTACTACTACCCATTTCTAATACTGATTTTCCTTCGATCATTGCATCGCGAAATTGTTTGCGATCACGCACAATGGTATTTAGTGTTTTCACAGACTTGACTTGTTGTAGCAACTCTAAAGCAGCATCAATTTCTGTAGATTTGGTATTGGTTGGTGCTTTATTTAAGACTACAAAAGTTTCTAATTTCTTATTTACTTGCTTAGCAGCATTTACCAATCTAAGCACAAATGGCAGCACTTCGATATCTGTTTGACTAGGTTGCGTTGGAATAATAAGAACATCTGCTATTAATAATGCTGAACGAAACTCAGCTGAATCACGTCCTGCAACATCCAATACAATATATTTATTATTATTTTTTAACTGTTGTAGTTCTTCTTTTAAATTATCTTTGAGCGAAATGGTTGTAATCGAGTCTTGTGTTCTACGTTTACTCCATTTTATAGAGGATTGTTGATCATCTCCATCTACAAGAATAGTCTGACCTTTTTTGCTCAGAGCAACAGCTAAATTGGTTGAGAGTGTGGTCTTTCCAACGCCACCTTTCTGATTGGCAATTACGTATATTGTCATGGATTAAATATATAAAAATTAAATTTATATTAGCATAATTTTAAAAATTAAAAAAATATTTTTAATTTTCCACAGTGGAAATTTAAAAAACTAAAAGCCTTTTTTTTCTTTTGTGTAGTCCCGGCATTTGATGGATCGGATCAATCTTAAAAAGTTCAGGTTCATCTATCCACTGTTTGCAGATGAATTCGTAGGGAGTCAGGCCCCTGAGTGTTTTGAGTCTGCGGTCGAAGTTGTATGTAGCAATAAAATCAGCAAGGTGAATGCATAGCTGAGTGTGATCGTCGTAAGGCTTTGTTGCACAAACCTATCTGTAAAGGGTTTTTCAGCGATATAATTTTCAAATGAAGAAGCCTACACACAAAATCTACCGCACAACCAATTGGCCCGCATATAACCGAGCACTCATGAGTCGCGGAAATATTGTCATTTGGTTTGATCCTGCTACGCAATGGTATGCTCCATCAAAAGGCAAACAAGGGCGAAATCAAACCTACTCCGACGCAGCTATCCAATGCTGCTTAATGATTAAATCCTTATTCCGTCTATCTTTACGTATGGTCACTGGCTTTGTGCAAAGTCTGATTAAACTTTGCGGATTAAATTGGACCGCACCAGATTACAGTACGCTTTGTAGAAGACAAAAGCATATTGATATTGCAATCAGCTACCAAAAAAGTAGCGATGGGCTGCATCTACTCGTAGACTCTACAGGCATGAAGTTTCTAGGTGAGGGCGAATGAAAACGCAAGAAACATGGAGCTGAATATCGTCGCCAATGGCGTAAACTACATATTGGTATAGATGCCAAAACCCTACAAATACGAGCAGTTCAGCTTACAACCAATAATGTCAGTGATTCACAGGTGCTTGGTGATTTACTTAATCAGATTCCACAAGATGAGCAGATTGACTCTGTTTATACCGATGGAGCTTATGACACCAAGCAATGCCGTGAGGTCATTGCAGATCGGCAAGCACATGCGGTGATTCCACCTAGAAAAAATGCGAAACCATGGAAAGATACAAAGAGTAGCTCGCTAGAGCGAAATGAATTACTTCGAACAGTTAAACGTTTAGGCAGGACACTATGGAAAAAATGGTCAGGCTATCATCGGCGAAGTTGGTTGAAACTAAGATGCATTGCATCAAATTATTAGGAGATAAACTCAGTGCAAGGAGTTTTGATAGCCAAGTGAATGAGATCCATGCACGTGTAGCAGTCCTTAACAGATTTACGGAATTAGGTCGACCACTTACCCAAGTTACGCCTTAAATTTGGCTCAATTAGGGGCGCTTTGCATTTCAAATCTTTGTGCAACAAAGCCAATTTAAACTAATTCTAACTGTTCGGCTTCTTCTGTAACTTCAATATCTTCAGCAGCAGAATTTTCAAATTCATCATTTAACCAACGCTGTAATAAACTACGCATTCTTGAGCTTGGTACATAAATATTGATTGGGTTACCTTCACGAATAGCAGAACGCCATATCCATTGGACCATCTCAGATAGAGCGAATACATCTTCCTTAACAGGGAATCCCTTCATAGCTGAAGCTTTAACAACCATTGGATTTGGATATAGGTTCATCAAGTAAGCTAAGTTGGTTTTGTCTTTGTATTCGTTAGTTGCCTTTGTATTGAAGGCTAACCATTCTTCTTTATAGCGTGATCCAGCAATTGCTGAATGTGCTTCTTTAAATGAAGTCCAAAGTCTATCTGACTTTTTCGCTTTAACATGGTTACGGAAATAGTTATCAAGATTTTTTGACAACTGCTCACATAAAGCTTTCTTATTTGATTTGAATTGGCTTGAACTCAATGCTGTAGTTTTAGTACCAATCTCATTAATAAACTTGTTATCTGAAATAGTGACTAAATGCTTAATTTGAGAAGGCTTGTTACCAAAACGGATCAGTTCATACTCAACGCCATACGATTTCAAATACGCTGACATTTGAGAGCCTTCAAACATATAAGTAGCAATCCAGACTTCTTTAAAAGATCTCAGTGTGTCGATACTCAATTCCCAAACAATCAGCTTCTGGTCCACATACAAGAGCTGACCGAGATCACACATTGTTGCTAGGTTTTCATATTTCGTACCCGTCGGGTCACCACCGTTATCACCATACTTTTCACGGTTGAAACGAAGAGTGACAGCATCATCATCAACATGAATCCAACCTAAACGGAAAAGAGCTTCTAACTCTGTAGATGAATGCTCTGTATATACATCATAGACTTGAATTGTTTCGTCAATAATCAGTACATAGTCTTTCGCATCATCCAACATATTTGGTGTTAGGTTCATAAAAAGCTGATGTGTACTGACTACGTTTTCTTTGTTCTTTAACAGGTATTGCAAGCTTTCAGCTTTATTTCCACCCTTATAGCTTGGATGCTTGAAACGTCTTTCCTTCAAAGGAGCATCATCTAAATATGCGTAATGAACGCTTGTATCGTCTTCTGTGGTAATTAAAGGACGTTTTAATACATCTTCAGGATCGTATGTTGTACCTGAAATACGATGGCATTCATCAAGTAATGGAGTGATGTAAAGAAAGTTCTGGTCTTTTTCTGCTGTTCTAATGTTTTCTATAATTTGAGTAGTCTTACCGCTACCCATCATTGCATCATAAACTTTAAACACTGTGCTTATTTTTCCTATTTGCACGTTTTATTATCCTCATTGCATATTGTTGTAATGGAAGACTGTTCTCCCCTCTTGAGACAGATTATATTACATCAAGACAGATAATGTCAATAACTTGTCTTGTGGATCTATTTTTGTCTTGAATTGCTTTATTTGTCTAGCTAAACACTTGTTTTGTTTTTAAATTTAAAACTGTGGATAAGTAAGACAGATTTCGGTCTTAATTGATCTTAGGTTTTATACGGCTTTCGCTGCAATTCGATACTCAAATTACAGTGAATTTATAAAGGAAAATTTAAAGGCTGTAGACAAAACCTTGTCTTAGACATTTTATAACTACTTGTTTTTAAAAATGAAAAAAGCAAAAACCTTAAAACAAAAATGTACGGATTCTAGGTACACATAAGCGCACACAGACATAGCACCTAAAGCCTATTTACTGACCGCCCTCTGTTCCTTCCATTACTGTAGCTATTGCATACAGTCGGTTGGTTGCTCAAACATTTACTTCAGCATAGCTTCGTTGTTACTCGCTATACTTCGTAAAGTTTCGAGCTGAGGTCCATTCTTTTATAACTCAATGTTTTCAACTGATTTTGAAGGAAGCTTAAAAAGTCTTATAAAATAAGGCTAGACAAAACCTTGTCTTGGGACTATCAAAAAAGTCAATCTTTTAGGGCTTTTTTTAACTTGAATCTTAAAGAAGAAATTATAAAAAAATACAGATAACTAATTAATAAATATTTAATTAATTTTTCAAATAAAGAAAAAGAATAGAGCGATATATCGAACTCCTTTCAGTCGTTCTCATATCTTCTTATAGAAAAATAGTTGTTCAACCTATAACAAGCTTCTTATTCATTTCCTTAACAGTCAATGAATAACAACCTTTAACAGTCAGATAATCAATCTTTAATCTGTATCCGTACCTTAACAGGCACGTATCCATATCAAACATTGAACTGACTGCCTACTAATCTGTTTTGTATGCTGTTTATTTTTCAATACTAATCAAATAGAATGAAGCTACAACTTTACATATAACTGTTTAATATGAAAAAGATAGTTTTAACTTTACTGTTGGCTTGTACTGGTACTATGGCTCAAGCTATTGAAGTGGATCATAATTACAAATTTAGTCTTTGTGCTGTAGCGGAGGATATAGCCAAAAGTTCTGTCGAAATACAAAAATATGAAGACATAGGAAAAGAAGAATTTAAGGTAGGTTATTTCAATACTTTAGAAACACAGTTAAACAAGCATTCCTTTTATAAAAACTATTATAAGCAACTAATTAATGCAGTTGTAGATGAGTTCTGGAACGTAAGAGATGAACAGTTAGCAAGTGATGTAGCTTTCCTTACGTGTATGACACTTGTAGAGGGAACTGATTTTAAAGACTACAAATACGAATAGCCTATGCAGAATAGGTATTCTTATTCCTAAAAGTTATAAGGATTGACAGTATAATAAAAATATGTTATATATGTATCTGTTTTCTATAACTAAAAATTATAAGCAAACAGAAAAACAATAAGAATAAAAACAACTTCAAATAAAAAGAGATACAACCATGTATTCAGTATTCATCATCACCAATAAAAAGAAATTCGTATTAGCAACATATCAAGACTTCAGTCCTGAGCTATCAGATCAAACAAAGCTACAGCTTATTCTAAATGGACCTACTGTTCCTGTAACTGTATTTGAACAGTACTTCAAAGCTCCTGAAGACTTTGAAATTAAAACTTTTAAAAGCGGTATCGACAATGCTTTAGAAGCAAGCCTAGAAGTCAACAACATTAATCTGGTACAAGCCAATAAGAAAGCAACAGCAGATGCACGTGTACCTGTATTACCAAAAACAAGAAAGCCACGTACTAAGAAGACAACAAATGAAGATCAAGGGCTGTAAGCGTCAAGCCTTCCTAGATCAAGCTATACTGAATGGCGGTCAACCAATCTTCTACCTAATCAAATGCTGGAATAAGGAAGTGAACCGTACCGGGTTTGTCGGAGACTCAATATTCTGAGAGACTATTCCGATGAAAAAACCAACCTATACCCCCGAAATTAGAGAAAGAGCGGTTCAATTACTAATTGAATCTGAAAAAGATTATCCTTCTACTTGGGCTGCAATCACAGCAATTGCGCCTAAGATTGGTTGTACTCCTGAAACACTTCGTGCCTGGCATCAAAAGCATTTAGATCAGCAAAATCCTATTAAAGTACAACAGATATCTGATCAAGAAAAAATGAAGCAAATGGAACGTGAAATTAAAGAATTAAAGCGTGCCAATGAAATTCTACGTAAAGCAGCCGCTTTTTTCGCCCAGGCGGAGCTCGACCGCCCACACAAATAATGGTGGATTTCATCCATAACAATAAAGACTTATATGGTGTTGATGCGATTTGTAGGATTTTACCGATCGCAGCTTCAACTTATTACCGAACTTTAGATCTCGCTGACAATCCAGAACATCGAGCGAAACGAGATCTACATTATAAGCATCATGCTGAACAAATTAAACGAATTTGGAAGGAAAGTTCAGGTCGATATGGTGTACGTAAAGTTTGGCAACAATTGAAACGTGAGGGTTATGTTATTGCACGTTGTACAGTTGCTCGATTGATGCAGAAGCTAGATATACAAGGTGTTTGGCGTGGTAAGAACAAACAAACTACCCGCAACCGAGATGATCAAAAACGAGCAGATGATTTAGTGAAACGTAATTTTAGTGCTGATCGACCTGACCAATTATGGGTCAGTGACTTTACGTATATTCAAACTCATTCAGGCTGGGTCTATACCGCCTTTATTATTGATGTGTTCTCACGAGCAATTGTTGGATGGAAAGTATCTACACGGATGAATACAGATATGGTGCTCGATGCACTTGAGCAAGCATTGCACGATCGAGGCATGCCAAAGAATGTGATTCATCATTCCGACAGGGGTGTGCAATATCTTTCGATTCGCTATACCAATCGTTTAGAAGCAGCAAATTTACGAGCATCAGTCGATACAACTGGTGATTCATACGATAATGCTTTGGCTGAAACGGTGAATGGCTTATACAAAACAGAGGTGATTGAATATTTAAAAGCAGATTGGCAAGGTTTAGCAGATGTACAACTTGCGACACTAAACTGGGTAGATTGGTTCAATAAAAAGCGTGTACACAGTGCACTAGGTTATGTGTCGCCTTTTGAGTTTGAAGCAATGTACTATGATAAGATTAACCCGTTAGGTCAGGTGGCTTAACTTAAATAAAAAAGTCTCCGACAAAACCGGTACGGTTCATGATTTTCATAGTGGTTTCCTTTGGTTTGGATTTGCATTAATCGGTTATCCCAAAACACCGCCGAAGGCGGCACTAACTATTCTTCCTCTTGGTTTGACCTCTACGTTGACATAAGTAAAGGTCTGCTCAAAGGAACATCATTTGATGATTCACATCAACCATTCATCGTAATTTCATTGTCTTCGATTAAGCTCATCCCCTATCATTTGATTATGTTACATATTCAATTGTTGGGGAGTGAATTGTATGGTTGGACAACGTGGAGGTAGTCGAGATGGTGCAGGTAGAAAGCCTCTATATGATGAACCTACTAAGGTCATTCGTGTGCCTGAGTCTAGAATTCTTGAAATAAAGAATTACCTAACAGGATCAAATAAAGCCAAGTTCAATGATGTAGCATCTATAACCCTAGTGAATCCAAGCTCTGTAATGAGTATTCCTTTGGCTTCAGAAAAGGTTGCTGCTGGCTTCCCTTCTCCTGCCCAGGATTATGTCGACAAAACATTAGACATGAATGAACACCTCATCAAAAATGAAGCAGCAACATTCGTTGTGAGAGTCGCTTCACTTTCCATGAGGGATGCAGGTATTGAGATTGATGACGAACTGATTGTAGACCGTAGCATTGAAGCCAAGCATGAAGACATCGTGATTGCACTGATCGACAATGAGTTCACTGTAAAACGCCTCATGATCGAAGGTGATGATAATCGTTGGCTTAAAGCAGAGAACCCTGAGTATTCCGACATTCATCTGCAAGATGGGCAGGAAATGCTAATTTGGGGTGTAGTGACTTTTGTCATCAAGCCATTCAGAAAGCGTTAGTAGCGTTCATCATTCTTCTTGGTTTCTTAACATGGAATGTAAAAACAAGATCTACGCTTTAGTAGACATCAATAACTGCTATGTCAGTTGTGAACGCATCTTTAACCCAAGCTTGAACAATAAGCCTGTCATTGTGCTATCCAACAATGATGGCTGTGCTGTAGCACGTTCCCAAGAAGCCAAAGACTTGGGCATCAAGATGGGTGTTCCTCTCTTTCAGATCAAGGACATCGTAGAGCAGCATCAGGTGCAGGTGCTATCGAGCAACTATGCATTGTATGCAGAGATGTCTCGCAGATTCATGAAAATCCTGTCCGATTTTGTATCTCCCAAAGAGCAGGAGATTTACTCAATTGATGAGTGCTTTCTGGATCTGACAGCTCATTCAGAGAATTACGACTTGACTGAATATGCCCATCAAATTCGTCAGCGTGTGTTTTCTTGGCTTGGTTTACCTGTATGTATTGGCATTGGCCGCTCAAAGACTGAAGCGAAACTAGCGAACCATATTGCCAAGAAGAACGCTTACTTCAATGGTGTTTGCAACTTGGTTTCAATGGATCCATGCTCTGCTGAAACTCTGCATCAAGCCATAGATGTTGGTGAAATCTGGGGCGTAGGCCGAAAGCATTCCAAGAAGCTCAACAGCCTGGGGATTCATTCAGTTATGGATTTTGTCTTGACTTCCCCTGTGATGATCAGGGACCAATTTTCTGTAGTGATGCACAGAACCTTATTGGAACTCCATGGAATTGCTTGCATTGAACTGGAACATACGCCACCAGCCAAGAAGCAAATTATTGCGAGTCGCTCTTTTGGTCAACGCATCTACCATATTGATGATCTCAAGGAGGCTATGTCGCTATATGTCATGGATGCGGTTAGCAGACTGAGAGATGATAATCTGTTGTGTGGTTGTCTGATTGGTTTCGTACAATCAAACCCATTTGATAGCTCAAAGCCCTTCTACAACAAGTCTTTATCCTTGGCTTTACCAGAACCTACCGACAACTTATTGCTGCTATCTAAACTCGCTACAGCGATGATTGATGGCCTGTATGCCAAGGACATTGCCTTCAAGAAATGTGGCGTGATTCTAACGTGTCTCGAACCAAAGGCAAGCCATGTATATGATATGTTTACCGACATGAAGCATATCGAGATCAGTGACGCTTTGATGGATTCCCTTGAAGCGATTCATCTTAAGTATGGCAAAACCAAGATTGCCTTGGGCGCGAGTTTAATGCCGAACAGAACATGGAATATGTCACGAAATCGGCTAACACAGAACTACTTTAAATGGGATCAACTGCTAACAATTAAAGATTAATCCTTAAAGCTTTCATTCAATGCTTGTTGTACTGCATCAATGCGTTGCTTACAGCTTTTATAAGCTGCCATGGATTCTTCAACAACTTTCATCAGGTTATCAATGTCCGGCTCCTCTTGAGACTCTAGAAGCTCAGCATTCTTCTTTAAGATGTCATAGCCTTCTTTAAATGTTAGTTGTTGTTCACTCATTTGGTTTCACCTGTAAAACTTGTGTATTGATTAAACCATCATGTAATTGAATCGCCAAAGTTTGATCCTTGGCTTGATGAATGGATGTTATAGCCTTCCCTCCACTACGAACGATGGCATAACCTCTAGCCAATACATTTGTAGGGTTTTGGATCAGCGTCATTCGCATCAGCGTTTCCACATTAAGCGTTGCTCGTTTCAATTGTTGCTGAGCAAAGTAATGGACATTCGTCTTCACTTGGTCAGCTTGTTTGCTGGCTTGATTAAGTTGTGCCTGAGCCATAGATTTGGTGATTTGCATTAACTGATCATTTTGGCTTTGGTACGCTTGGATCTGCTGCTGAGAGTACAGTTGGATGGATTGAATGAAAACCTTGACCTCATCTACACGTTCAGCAATATGGTTTCTAATACCGCCAATCACTTTACTTGGTGTATCAAAAGATCGATGTGCAATTTCATCGAGAATGGTCTTATCTCGTTCATGTCCAATACCAACCCAAATAGGTACTGATCGTTTGCAAAGCAAAGCAGCTAGATCGTAATCATTCAAGTAAGCCAAATCATTGACAGCACCACCACCACGAATGATGACAATCAAGTCAGGAGGTGTTTTGTATTCATTGGCCCACTGTCTTAATCCTTGGCTTAAAGAAGCAATGATACTTGCTGCTGCTGTATTACCTTGAAATGTTGCTGAGTGATAGATGAATTCACAGACCCCAGCTTTATGCAGAATATCAGCATCCTTCCTAAAGTCTCCTAATCCTGCAGCTTGTTCAGGTGCAATGACGAGAACTTTGTTGATGTCAAATGGTGTAGGGAGCTTCTTATTCTTGTCAATCAAGCCATCTTCTGTGAGTTGCTTTACGATCTGTTGGTAACGTCTCGCAAGATCACCGAGCGTAAAGCTTGAATCAATGTCTTCAATGTTTACTGAGAACCCATATTGTGGGCTAAAGCTGGCTTTGACTTTAATCAGAACATTCAGGTCCTTTGACAGCTCCATTCCACTTTCGTTCTGAAACTTGTACAGAAGCTTAGCTGCAGTGGACTTCCAAATGGTTCCTTTACAAGATGCAATGACTTTATCAGTGCCCTCTTCTTTTTCAGCAAGTTCTAGGTAGCAGTGACCACTCTTGGTGTTCAGGCTTCTAATTTCAGCTTTAACCCATACAGGATCACCAAAGGAAATCTTTACGATCTCTTGAACTGTTTCGAGGTATTCACTGAGGGAAAGCTGTTGATCAGGCATACTTAGTTTTTATGAATTGTAATTGTCAAAGACTATAGAAAGTTTGGCTTATAGGCAAACACCTATAGGTTATGATAATAATGCCACTTCATGTATCGCAAGTCATGCCAGTTAGGACCAAAAAAGTGGCTAACATTTCAACTAAAGGTCTTCAATGGCTACTCGAATCCTGCCTTGTTGTGCACGAGATTCGACAAGCTGATTCAGCTCTGCATCTTCTCCTTGGTTCATTACTCGATACACAGTAGCTACCCCACAACCAACAGCTTTCGCAATTTCCTGCTTAGTCATGTTATTTGTAGCAAGCAACTCCTTGATTCTTTTGTGCTTGGCTTCATTTGGTTTCTTACCTGATGGTTTGTACCCTGAACGCTCTAAGCCTTGCTTGATCCTTTCTATACGTTTCTCGTTATCCAAACGAGCCATAGTAGCAAGTAGATCAATCAGCATATTGTTGATGAGATCTAGGATCGAACTTGTAATACTGTCATTGGTTTGGATTAGTTGATGAGTAGTCGGAAGGTCAGCAACTACTAAGCGAAGCCCCTTCTCTTGGATTCTACGCTTAAGTTCTTGGAAGTCTGCTTGGCTTAGACGGGACAGACGATCAAC